>JAEUIE010000030.1 GCA_016795155.1 Planctomycetia bacterium
GCTTGCGGTCAGAATCTGACGCAAGTTGCTCGCGCACAGCATCTTGTTAGCTGCTTCGCGAACTTTCTGGATGGCTGGCAACAGCAGAGCCATCAGCAAGGCGATGATCGCAATCACCACCAGCAGTTCAATCAGCGTGAACGCTGATCGACGAGTACCTACTCGCTTCGACATGAAGTCTCCTCCACACAAAAAAGAGAAATTTATACAGGGGATAACACCCTGATTTTTACATCGTATCTGCTTTATACCTTCACGTAAACTACAATGCATAGTAACTTTAAATAATGGTATATTTTTAATTAACTAAAGTAATTGTTAATGTCTATCCATTCATGCATACTCTACGCATAATTAATAACAATCTCGAAGGATATTCACGCATCTGTAAGTTCTCTGCGATCTCTTTCTTGCGCGGTTGATTCCCACAGTCCGATTCGTCGTCATGTGCAGGTGCAGGCTCCAGTGTAATCGTTTGGTGCTGTATGCTTCCACGGTTCGTCAGCCATTCATCCTTGGTTGACGATGAGTCGCGATCGAAGTTAAACATTTCTTGAGGATGCTATTTTCTGAGCGATGGTGTTCTGAAAGCAGAGGCGAAGATAGGGTATGCTCGACGTGTGCTGCATAGAAGGATTGTTAGATACGCCCTGAATTCCAGCGTCGATCGCGATGTTATTCAGGTGTACTGCAACTGTCCGTAAGCCTCTTCCAGTACCTCTACCGGGATGGCGAATCGGTTCCCTTCGCTCCTCATCACTACCTGAATAAAGCCACGCTTGGACACAGACTTGTCTTACCTCCTTCGCCACAGTTTTGTGCCAGCCTCCTCGCCACACACACAGAGATTTCTGTTCGAATTGGAGTTATTCCGCGATCGACTGCATCAACACCGTGCTAAAAGATGTCTGTGTTCGATTCATGGCAACACTCCTTGTTCATAACTTCACGGGAGTATGAACTACCGGTTAAAATGTAACGTGTCATATTATATCATTAATGGTAAATTCTTAATTAACTAAAGTAATTATTAACTTACTCTTCGTTACTACTGCACTTTAATAAATGGCATGATTCTAATTAACTAAAGTAATCATTAAAGTATGCATCGGGGTTCCCCATTTGCTTTCAGATGCATCCATGCCTTGCTCCTTGTTCGATTTACCCGGATAATTCAGTTATGACTCCAAACAAGGTTCTCGAATCAATTGAACATGCCGCCCGAACAGCGGGCGAATTGTTGTTAAGGCGACAAAGCTCCTTTCAACTCAGTGAAAAAGGCAGATTCGATCTCGTGACGGATGCTGATCACGCAGCCCAGAATGCCATTCGTGAAATTCTGCACAACAACCACCCGGAGATCGAATTCCTCGGTGAAGAAACCGAGCACAGTGAAAAAGAACTTCTGCTTGCTTCCAACAAACCTCTATGGGTTGTCGATCCACTTGATGGGACCACCAATTATGTGCATGGCTTACCCTGTTATGGAGTTTCCATTGCACTGGTATCTGGAGAACAGGTTCTGGAAGGTGCCATTTTTGATCCCATACGCCAGGAATTGTTCACCGCCAGGCTAGGGCATGGTGCAAGACTCAATGGAGAAGCTATTCATTGCTCTGCAGCGAATAACCTGGAACAGGCACTCATTGCGGTGGGTTTTCCCGCAGATTTACGTGGTAAGGAAGAAGTACTACATGCCTGGGCCTGGTTCGGCTACCACTGCCGCGGGCTCAGGAGAACTGGTTCTTCTGCATTAAATCTTGCCTATGTTGCTGCAGGTAGACTCGATGGCTTCTTCGCATTCCAGGTTTGTCCCTGGGATATTGCTGCAGGCATGTTGCTGGTACAGGAAGCGGGCGGCAACATCAGTCAACGCGATGGCTCTGCGTATCATCCGTTGCGTGAAACAGTATTTGTTTCCAGCAATGGTCCATTGCACGATAAGATACTCCATGGATTAAACTCACTTTCGCCAGGAACAACCAATGCCTAAACACGTAGGGTTCCTGCGTGAACGCAGCGTGATGTGGAAAGCATTCCGCAAAGATTTCTTCCACACCGGTTCACTCATGCCCAGCAGCAAGGCCCTGGGGCGCGAACTGGCCGCCAGCCTGAAAGGACAACGGCCTCCTGCACGGATACTGGAAATTGGAGCAGGTACTGGGCCAGTCACCGCTCAGATTCTTCCGCTGCTTCAACCGGGTGATCAACTGGATGTTGTTGAAATTAATCAAGAGTTTGTTCAACTGCTTTGTCAGCGATTTCAGGTCGAATCGCCCGCCAGGCTTGATTCCCCCCCTGCACCGCTTCGGTTTCTACATGCACCGGTTCAGGATTTGCCCGGCCAGGGTATCTATCAGCATCTGATCAGTGGCCTCCCCTTCAACAATTTCCCCATCAGGCTGGTACGCAGCATCTGGGACAGCATACATCGGCTGGCTGCTCCTGGTGCTACCTTCGCCTTCTTTGAGTATGTTGCCATTCGTGAGATGAAAATGCCCTTTGTCAAACCAACTGAAAAGAAGAGACTGCAACTGGTGGGAAGGCATTTACAGAAAGAGATCAAGCAGTTTCAAACCCGTGCCCGGAAGGTTTTCCTGAACGTACCACCAGCCATCGTACACCATCTTGTTCTGCACCAGTGATTATGGAACACCTAACCGTTTCAGTGCTTCCTTAAACTCCGCAGCAGTCTGGAACCTTTCGTTTGGATCCTTGGCAATGGCTTTCAAAAGGAAATTCGCAATAGGATCTGGCAAATCCGGCTTGAAATCACGCGGATCCTTGGGTGGTGAATTCATGCGACTGAGCGCTGACTGCAGCGATTGCCCACCGCTTTCCCAGGGAAGATTCGCAGTGTAGACTTCATATGCTGTCACGCCCAGGGCAAATAAATCAACCCGCTGATCAGTGAAACTGCGTCGCACCAGTTCCGGCGCCATGTAGTTGGCTGAACCTGTTCGGTTGCCCGGCTTGCAGAAGTCTGCGGTATTGGGAATGGTCAGGCCAAAATCAATGAGCTTTAAGACACCTTCGCTGTTCACCAGCATGTTACGCGGGCAGACATCCCGGTGCATGTAGCCTTTGTCGTGGATGTAACCCAGCCCTTCTGCAGCCTGTATCAGATAATTTGCCCGGTTCTGCGCGAGTTGCTTGCTGTTCGTTTCAATCAGGAAATTCAGTCCAACGCCTTCCACCATCTCCATGACGATGAAGATTTCACCATCCTTGGTAAAGCCCCAATCGTAGGCATTCACGCAATTCTTGTGCTTGAGTTCAACACTGATGATGCCTTCATGAGGTCTGACCAATCCAACGAATCGTGCATCGAATCGCTTGGTCTTTTCCTTGTCGAGAATTTTGAGACAGACCTGGCGGCCCAGTTTGCCGTCACGAGCTTTCCAGACTTTCGACATGCTGCCCTGGCCAATACGCAATTCCAGGCCGAAACGGTCTGCAATATTGATCTTGGGAATCTTGTTCGCCTTGTCGATCTGCTCTTTCAACTGCATTTTGCGGAACTGAGCCGCAGTCATGTTCCTGGGGTCTGGCTTCTTCTTCCCAAACATCGAGGACAGCCAACCCATCAGAAATGCTCCTGACTGAAAACTTTTTGAAAGGAATCTACTGGGTCATTATACCCGGACATCCTGAAGCTACCTTGCAGATTCCGTTTAGTTCTCGCAGAAATCGATCAGCCTAGCTATTTCGGTCCGCAATTCCGACCTTGGCACAATCCGATCCACAAAACCATGTTCCAGAAGAAACTCGCTGGTCTGAAAATCTTCAGGCAACTCCATACGCACGGTATTCCAGATCGTCCGCCGACCTGCAAAACCGATCATGGCTTTCGGCTCAGCGAGGATGATATCTCCGAGTGTCGCAAAACTGGCGGCTGCTCCACCCATCGTCGGGTTGGTCAGCACACTGATGTAAAGCCCCTTGGCCGCGTCATGTCTGGCCAGGGCTGCACTCACCTTCGCCATCTGCATGAGTGACAATATGGATTCCTGCATACGGGCCCCGCCACCTGAACCACTCACAATGATCACCGGCAGTTTCAATGCTGTCGCCTGCTCAACCGCATAAGTGAGCTTTTCGCCAACTACCGAACCCATGCTGCCTGCCATAAAGGTGAAATCAGTTATTCCCAATACCACACCACGACCGCGAATGAAGCCCTTACCCACCACGGCGGCTTCCGTCATTCCGGTTTTGTTCATCTCATCCTTGAGGCGTTTCATATAGGGCTTGCGATCAACAAAGCCTATGGGATCAACCGATCGCAAGTCGGAGCACCATTCTTCAAAGCTGCCTTCATCCAGCAAGCTGGCTATGCGGGCACCGGCAGGCATCGTGAAATGATGGTTACACTGCGGGCAGCAATGCAGCTTCTGTTCAGCTTCCTTACGATAGATCGTATTTTTGCACCCCGGACACAGGGTAAACAATCCTTCAGGAACACCGCGTTTCGGGCGATCAACAGGCAGCATAGGTTGGCCAGTGTGTTAAATTAAGCTGTTATCTTAATGCCAACTTCGCTCAGTTGCTAGGGTACACCAGGGAAGATTACCGAACCCAGGGACGGATCATTAATCCTTTGCGATCCATATTGATGCACCAGGGTATTGCACCGTTCCACCCATCGCGAAATTCCTGCCAGGACATGGCATGTTGCCACCAGTTTGTCAAGTAGACTGCTTCATCGTTGTAGCCGTATGCGACCATCCAGTGCCCGGCAGGCATGCACATTCCCATTACAGCACTGCCTGGTACCTGCAACATGACTGCCACGGGTTGCTGGAGTTCAAGTGAATCCCGCAGTTGCTGTTCGCCTTTTATTTCGACCGCTTCATAGCCATGTGCGTCGAGTATACGTTCCACGCGGCCTCGACTGGTCCCTGCCATGCCACACAGGATATTCGGGGGGAAATGCGATTCGAGGTTGAGCATGTTCGGGTTTTCATGCTCCGCCGTATTCTCCAACCGAGGCATTGCTCCGCTGAATGTCAGCAATGTTGCACACGCCGCCAGACCGCAATTGGTCTTGGAGAGTTTTCCATCCTGATTGACGTAGCCAAACAGGGAAGACAAGCCTCGATACAGGCCTGACTGTGTTGGATCAGCCTGAAACAGATTGGCCATACTTTGGCCTCAACAAAAAAACCGCTGAGGTAATTCCCAGCGGTTGGTGTAGTAGCTCCGGGCAATTTTAACCACCCAGCTTGATGATTCCGGACTTGATCAGCCAGACCATGCCGCCGATGGAAATACCCATGGCCATCAGAATGCTTAACATGATGATAACCACGAGGGTAATCATGCTGATACCCTGTTGCGGAGGCTGCTGGTAGCCTTGCGGATATCCTGCAGGCCCCACGGCCATGCCGTTGTTGGCGGCCTGGCGGTTCTGCATGCGTGGATCTTGCTGGAGGCTTTCCCGCAGTGATGAAAAGCCGGAGGCGGCAAGGCCATTATTCACTTCGGCAACTGTGTCACTCAAACCAGCCATCGGCTGGGGTGTTGGCCGGGCGTACTGCGAACCACCTCGCTGCCCACCCTGTCGTCCACCAGCTGGAATGATGGCTGGTGGGGCATCGTAGATGGGTTCTTCATCCGGGTCGGCATAGGTTACAGGTGGTGGAGGTGCGGCAGGCTGACGTGCTGCAGGAACTGCCCCGGCGGAACGTTTGCCACCACGACTGGCCACTTGTGCGGTTTGTGCCAAGGCTGGAACAATCATGGCATGTGGCCGTAAAGCACTGGCTACCTCACCCATGCTCGAAAAACGGGCATTCGGGTCTTTGGCCATCAGCTTGTTAATGATTTCTATCAGTTCATCCGGACAATCGGGAGCCAGATCGCGAATGGCCTGAGGCTGCTTGGTCTGATGCGCCATCATCTTTTCGACGGCATTGTTGCCGGGGAATGGATATTGGCCAGTTACGCAGTGATACAGAATGCAACCCAGGCTGTACTGATCCGAAGGAAACGACATGCTGGCGGGATCCATGATCCCTTCCGGGCTGGCACAATCCAGACCAGAGGCCAGAGTGTTCGCACTCGACATCGTATCAACAACGGATTCGCCACTTTCAGATTCCAAGAGAAGTGAACCGACGCCGAAATCAAGAATCTTCACCCGTTGATCAGGCGTGATCATCATATTGGAAGGCTTCAGCAGGCCGTGCAGAATACTGCGCTGATGCGACGCTTCCAGACCTTCCGCGGCCAGCATTCCGAAAAGGGCTACTTCAGAGGCATCGAGCCGGCCACGGCGTTCGATTAACTTGTTCAGTGGCTCACCTTCCACCAGTGGCCAGGCCAGGTAGTGCATGGCCCCTGCAGTTCCAACATCCACGAAAGGCACGACAGCCTGATGGCTGAACTGTTCAAAGTCACGCACCTTGCGGCGGGCCAGGCGGATATTCCACATGCTGCGGCGAGGCAGCACCTTGACCGCATACCATTCGTTATTGACCTTAGACTTGGCTTTATACACGGTACCCATGGTGCCGGAGCCCAGGATGTCGTGAACGATAAATGAACCAAGCACCAGCCCCTGGCTTTTGCCATTGAGCAGACTGTCGGCCTGGAAACGGGTCAGAATTCCCTGATCCACCAGGTGCGCAGCCAGCTCGGCAGGCTCTGCTTTCGGGTGCCGGGCCATATAGTCGGCAACTAATTGTTCCAGTTTACCACGTTCGACGAGATTACTGCGACGTAAATCCCAGACGAACCACTCGCATGCGCCCAATTCGGCAGTCATCATGGGCAGGCAACCTCACTTGTTAATGGTTCTGCGTGATACCGGCTTGGCGCCGTCGTCGCGGGGGCGATTCACTTCACGCCAGTGCAGCAACTCTGCACTACCTTCATAGCTTAGTTCACACTCTTCCCCTCTGCACAAGGAAAGAGCAAATTTCTTGATTGAAACGTAATATTCATCACGTCACACTACCTATTACAGGCAGTTTGTAGCGGTTCCGCAAGGTCTTCTGCCATTTTCGCACCATAATCTCGAACGATTACAGGCTTATTAACGTACTATCCTCACACTTCTTGCTCGGTTCCACATGGGCACAGGGCACTGAAGTCCTTATTCTGACTGATAGTTCTTCCATTTTGTTGCAGAGATTCAGCGAGTTTAAGTATGGCAGCTTTTGTTACTTTGGGAGTGATGGTCCTTTTAGTCCTTTTTCTCATTTATTTTGCCGTTGGTTCACTTCCAACCAAAATGATGGCCGTTGCCCAGGCCGCTTATAAGGAAACCATTCGTCAGCCTCTCTACTGGTTTCTGCTGGTTTCCATGATCGCCTTGATGAGTATTTCCATCTTTCTGCCTTACTATACGTTTGGCGAAGACCTGAAAATGCTCAAGGAACTACAACTTTCCGCTATTCTTTTGCCGCCTTTGATTCTGGTGCTTTTCACTGGTGCTCTCTCTGTTTCGGAAGAAATTGAAGGGCGAACTGCTGTTACCTTGCTTTCCAAGCCTGTTGCCCGGCGTGATTTTCTCCTTGGCAAATTCTTCGGGATCCTCGCCGCTGCCCTGTTGATGATGATCATGCTGACCTTGTTCATGGGCTGGTCCATCAACATCAAGATCGATTATGAAGGACTGCTCGAAGATCTGATCAAAAACCCTCAGGAACAGACATTCATCGGCTCACTCAACGAATTACGAGGCATCATGTTGAAAGCGCCTGATGTTCTTCAGGAAGGACTGATGTATGTGATGCGAATCTTCATGGTCATAGGACTTTTATCTGCAGGCCCCTTCTGTCATTTCTGTCAGATTGCCATCATGACTGCGATTACGGTTGCCCTGGCTACTCGTCTGCCATTCCTGCTGAACATGTTCGTTGGATTGAGCATCTTCTTTCTGGGCAACTTGGTACCTGTGCTGAAGAACCAGGCTGGTGATATTCCTCTGGTAAAGTTCGTTGCAGAACTCTTCGGATTTATTATGCCATCGCTGAATATTTTCAAAATCGAGTCAGCTCTTGCCAGTGGATTGATCATAGTACCCTGGAATGCATACACTCTGCAAGTTGGCATCCATGCGGTGATCTTCTGTACTATTGCCATGCTGATAGGTTTGCTGCTTTTTGAAGACCGCGACGTTGCATAGTCAGATACAACTCGTTAAACTGGTGCATCAACTTGAGATGCACCTACGTGAATTCACCTATGAAATGTATCAAGCCTCTGCTTGCTTGCTGCCTTGCTCTTGCTCTGGTTGCCCAGCCTTTATACGCAGCGATAGTTTTTGGTGGTCGAGCTACTAACGGCACACTGGATAACAGCGGCACCAACAAGAACCCCGCACCATTCAACCTTGGCAGCTATACCGGACAGCATGGTGGATTCCTCGGCACGGCAATTAGCCCCACCCATTACATCACCGCGACCCATGTCGGTAGTGGTGGTAACAATGGCTTCTTCATTTATAACGATGGCGGACCCAACCCGATTCAATACCCCGTTTTGCAGGTTGCTACCTTCAATGATCTGGCC
This sequence comes from Planctomycetia bacterium, assembly GCA_016795155.1. NCBI lineage: Bacteria > Pseudomonadati > Planctomycetota > Planctomycetia > Planctomycetia bacterium. Next base: position 8,521 of record JAEUIE010000030.1, read on the forward strand.
ATCTGGCGGATCGACGGGCCTCAGACTTTCACCCACTGGATTCATGTTTACTCGGGAAACAACGAAACGAACCTGCCTCTTGTTACGATGGGGAACGGCACAACCCGTGGTGATCCGGTCAACACTCCCAGCACTTCCAACCTGGCAGGTTGGCAATGGGGCGGTACAGGCACCTTGCGCAGCTGGGGAACCAATACCGTCAATTCCATTGTGAATCCGGGTTTGATCGGGACATTCGAAGGAGATTACCTTTACTTCACGTTCAACCGCATTCTCGATGGCAACGGTAATCTGATGAATCCTGATGGTGCTGTGCTTTCCGGCGGAGATAGTGGCGGGCCTACTTTTATTCTCGATCCTAACGACAACCAATGGAAACTCGCAGGCATCAACAGCCTGGTCGATCAGGTCAGCCAGACTCCCAATGGCTCCGGCTTTGCTGCCGCCTTGTTTGATGCTCGTGGCTTTTACGATGGCGAGAATCTGATCACGGGCAATGATCCGGTTCCTCTCGGATCTTACGCCACCCGCATCAGCAGCCGAATCGATTGGGTCAACTCCATCGCTGCAGTTCCGGAGCCGGGCAGCATTGCTCTGGTCATCGGCCTGGCTGCTTCCGGCATGGGGTATGGCGTATATCGCCGTCGTCAGAGCAAACGTCTTGAAGATGCACTGGTATAAACAAACATGCCTGATTCGATTGACTCAGGCATGTCAATTTAAATCATGCTGATTGCTATTTTTTCCGCATCAGATTCGCTGTCATAAACTGTACCCACTTTCCATCTTCGCCCTGCATCGATGAAGTCAGCACGATGTGATCTTTCGATTTGAATTCGTAGCTATCGATATACTTGGCCATCTTGCCTTCCTTCATCATGTTGGGGCCTTCAGCATGCAGCGATAGTTTCTTGCCAGACTCATCGACCGTGCCTTCGTACTTCCACATGTGGCCACCCATGGAATCGATCCAGGTGCCAACATATTTCTTCTTTTCTGCATCATAACCACAAGTAAAAATAGCTGACACATTCATGCCCATCATGCTCGTTTTGTTATCTGCAACAACCCAGAACGCTCCGAGCATTTTGAAGTTCATCGTGCCTTTGCATTTCATCGGCGGTTGGCCCGGAGCCATGATGGCTTCTGTGTCCGTATCCCACTCACCGACAAACCGCTGCAGCCATTCGTGTTCTTTCTGGGGTTTGGGAAGCTGTCCAGGATCCTGTGCCTGAAGTGCACCAGTCATGATGATTCCGAACAGCCATGCATACCTTGAGAAGTTTTTCATTGCATTAACTCCAATAAATCCTGCATCCCTGCCCGTAATTCCATGCTTTGCTCAACTTAGAGCCTTGTACACTGAACCGGCAATAGTCTCCCGACGAATTCCTGTTAGGTGAAACCAAATCATCCGCTTTGCATAATAACTATGAAGTATATGCCATCTACCGTTCGGAGCATCAGCACGTATGGGATCAACTGTATCGAATCACCCTTCTCCCATTCGGCGTCTCTGGTCGTTGCTGAAAACCGAACGGCGTGAACTCTGGATTGTTGTGGTTTTTGCGATCGGTGTCGGAGTGTTGAATCTAGCGATTCCTATTGCTGTGATGGCAGTAGTGAATACGACTGCACTTTCCACACTGACACAGCAACTCATTGTCCTCTGTCTGGGTCTGCTGGTTGCCCTGGGCATGGCAGCATGCCTGCGACTGTTAAAGAATATCGTGGTTGAATTTATCCAGCGACGCATCTTTGTTCGCGTGGTGGATGACCTCTCCTTTCGTTTACCTCGCATCGATGTGGCCGCTCTCGATCGGATGCACGCGCCGGAACTGGTCAATCGTTTCTTTGATGTGTTAACGGTACAGAAATCCTCCGCAGTCCTCCTCCTCGATGGCATTACCCTGATTCTGCAAGCCATCATCGGCCTGATCCTCCTCGGCAGCTATCACCAATGGCTGCTGGGCTTTGATTTATTCCTGATCCTGGGACTGATCCTCTTGACCATCCTGGGATACGGTGGAACTGCAACCGCCATTGAGGAATCCAAAGCCAAGTATCTGGTAGCTGGCTGGCTCGAGGAAATCGCCCGGCACCCGATCGCTTTCAAACTGGGTGGTGGCGCCGAGTTCTCGCGACACTGGGCAGATCAGCTTACCGAAAAGTATCTGCATTGCCGCGAATCCCATTTTTTTGTCCTGATGCGACAGTTCGGCTTTGCCCTGATCATGCAACTGATCGCCAGCGTCATGCTCCTGGGCGTGGGTGGCTATCTCGTCATTCAGGGACAGCTTTCTCTCGGGCAACTCGTTGCTGCAGAACTCGTCGTCAGCCTGATGGCTGGCACCTTCGCCAAGATTGGCAAACAACTCGAAAGCTATTATGATCTGCTGGCTGCCATTGAAAAACTGGGACATCTCCTTGATGTACCCCTGGAAAACACGGGAAACGAAACATATCGACCGGGCCAGAAAGGCGCTGCCGTTCAGTTCAAGAACCTGTCATTCCAATACGACATGGGTAATCGTCATGTCTTCCAGGATTTCGAGGAGACCATTCAGCCGGGTGAACGTGTTGCCCTGATAGGCCCCAATGGTTCGGGAAAAACGACTCTCGCCGAAATGCTTTTCGGGCTGCGACAGCCGCAGCGAGGCCATATTGAAGTGGATGGCATGGACCTGCGTGATCTGAACCTCAATGACTATCGCAAGAAGGTTTCGTTTGTCAAAGGCATCGAAATATTTGGAGGCACGGTCTTCGACAATCTCTGCATGGGACAGGAATCGCTCACCATCGAACAGGCACGACAGGCTCTGCAATCGGTAGCCTTGCTCGATGACATCATGAGGCTGCCCCAGGGGTTGCAGACTTATCTGGCTACCGGAGGCAGACCCTTGTCCCTGGGCCAGGCAGAACGCTTCATGCTTGCTCGCGCCATCATTACCAGGCCTTCACTGCTCATTCTCGATGAATCGCTTGACGACATGGATCAAACTGTTCGCGACAAGGTGATTCCCATCCTCTTCCAGGAACATGCACCCTGGACCTTGATCGTGGTGACACACAGCCCTGACGTGGCCAGGCTCTGCCAGCGCACCATCAGGCTCGGCATTCCCTCAACTCCTGTGACCGCATGATGACCATGAATACTGAATTCCAGACGCATGAACGTCTCACCAGCACGCATCGGGCAGAAACTCCCAAGGGTGTTCGCCGGGTCTATCGCCTGATTCTGATTCTGCTGCTCTTGCTGCCGATTCTCCTGCTCATGGTATCGTGGACGCAGACGATTCACGGCATCGGTCGAGCCATCGCCTTCAACCCGGTCGAACGGCCTCAGTTTGTCGTCTCTCCCATCGAAGGCCGAATCAAAAAATGGTATGTCGTCGAAGGTGATCGTGTCAAAGCCGGCCAGCGTATTGTCGAGATGGTGGATAACGATCCCAATCTGGAACTGCGTCTGCTCGATGAAGAACGAGCCATCCAGGATCGTCTGCGTGCAGTCGAAGGGCGCGTTCTGGAAATTGATTCTCGTATCCGCAATCTGAAAAGCTCGCGTGATCTGCAGATCAGCATCCAGCAGGGCATTCTGCGCATTGAACGAGAACGTGCCCAGAATCTCGTCCTTCAGGAGATTGAAGCCCAGGCCGCAGTCGATGCGGCTGAACCGAATTATCGAAGGCAGAAAGAGTTATTTGAAAATCGACAGGGTGGTCTCGCTTCACAGCGCGACGTCGAACTGGCCTTGCAGCAACTGGAAGTTGCACGGGCCAAACTTAAGCAGGCACAGCGACTGGTCCAGATCGGAAAGGACGGCGTTCAGGTGGCGGAATCGCAACTCAATCGAGTGGATCGGGACACCGCTGCCATGATCAATGCCGAAAACGCATTGCTCCGGAGCGCGGAAGCGGAAGTCGCCATGGTGCGTCGTGACGATGCGCAGATTAAAGTTCGAATCGCACGCCAGCGAGCTCAATATGTCGATGCCCCTTGTGATGGCACCGTCTGGCGGCTGCTGGCCAATGCCGAACAAGGCGGGCTACTCGTCAGGCCGGGTGAACGCCTGGCCATGCTGGTGCCGGATGTCTACCGCCACAGTGTCAAAGTTCAACCCACTCTCCTGTCGCAGACTGTGCCGCTTTCCCTGTTTCTCAGTGGCATCCTGACACCAGCAGGGTCTTCTCATGGCCTGATTGCCTTACAGCCTGCACGACTTCTGGGAAGTCGCACTTGGGTCTTGACAGATTCCGTCCACCCAGGTATTGTCGCCGAACTTTTTGTAGATGGCAACGATCTGCCTCTGATTCGCAAGGGGGACAGGGTACGTCTGCAGTTTGAGGGTTGGCCCGCGGTTCAATTCGTAGGCTGGCCTTCCGTTGCCGTTGGCACATTCGGGGGGCTGGTGTATCTGGTAGATCCAACCGCGGATGATAAAGGGCAGTTTCGCATCCTTGTCGAGCCTGACCCGAACGACGCGCCTTGGCCATCAGAGGACTATCTGCGACAGGGGGTTCGTACGCAAGGCTGGGTGTTGCTCAATCGCGTTTCCATCGGCTGGGAACTCTGGCGGCAACTAAACGGCTTTCCTCCCATTCGTGACAACACGGAAGTCAAAGCCGAAAAGAAACTTCTCGGACCGGTGCAGCGAAAATAACCTGTCAACAAACTCGGGGGATAGTATTCGGATGGTCAGGTTGCACGCATGGAGGTTGGCACCTGCCTGGTTTCTGATTTCAGGCTGCTTAAGCGATAAGCAGCTCACGGAATCTTTCCAGAAACCTTCTGCACCTGCCATGGAGAAATCTTCCTCACCCGATGTTGTACAGGCATCGGCTAGACTATCGGCACCCTCGGCTGACAAGTTGTTTCCGCCTGTACTTCCTGCCAGCAATCAGTCAACTTCTAAACCTTCAGTGCGACCTGCATTCACTGGCAACATCGAACTCAACACGGTGCTGAACAGTGTTGACCAGAATTTTCCATTACTGCTGGCCATTGAAGAAGAACGAAATATCGCTGCAGGGTTGCGACTTTCAACGGAAGGAGCGTTTGACACCACGGTCAGAGCACGCACTACCGGACAACGGGGTACCTATGATAGTGGCAGAATGGATGTAACCGTTGAACAATTGACTACCCTGAATGGCCTATCTTACTTTGGCGGCTATCGACTCAGCAACGGAGATTTCCCCCCCTATTACGGGTTTTATAAAACCGGTGATGGCGGCGAGTTTCGCGGCGGTTTCCAGCTACCCCTTCTCCGCAATGCTCCGATCGATCGCCCCCGTGCCGCGCTGCGGCAGGCACAGATTGCGGAATCCCTGGCTGATCCCATCATCCAACGTTCCCGGCTAGATTACTTCCGGGCTGCAACACGAACCTACTGGAACTGGATTGCTGCCGGTGAACAATATTATGTCGCCCAGGATCTCTTCAAGATTGCCCAGGAACGACAGGCAGGCTTTGAAACACAGTTCCAGCGCGGCGCCATCGCTGAAATTATTGTCATTGATAATCGTCGTCTGATTGCCGAACGGCTCGGTAATCTGGCGCAAGCCGAACGCAGACTGCAACAGACCTCTATTGAATTATCACTGTTTCTGCGGGATGAAGCGGGACAGCCCATGCTGCCTACCCTTCAGCAGATGCCTCGCACACTGCTCACCAGTAAACCGCTTTCTCCCAAGGCTGACACCCTGGATGCTGACCTGCAGGCTGCTGTTAATAACAGGCCTGAACTGCGCCGCTTTTCCTTATTGAGACAGCGTGTCGAAGTCGATTTGCAATTCGCATCGAACCAACTGTTGCCCAATCTTACCACCGGCGTTGCTGGTTCTACCGATCTCGGCCCAATGAAGAAAAACAGCGATGGAACACCGGGAGACTCTCAAGTACTCGAAGGCACGGTGATGTTCGATATGCCTTTGCAATGGCGTGACGCCACCGGTCGGCAGGCACAAGCTCGTGCCTTACTGACCCAATTGCAATGGCAGGAACAATTTGCTCGCGAGCAGATTGGCGCCGATGTGCAGGATGCGATCTCCAATCTGGATCGCAGCCTGGAGCGCATCGCACGTGCCGAAGAAGAAGTGAAGGTAGCCCAGCAGGTGACTGAACTGGAATTCACCCGGTTTCGTGCCGGACAAAGCACCCTGCTAGAAGTGAATCTCCGCGAATTGGCCGCTGCCGGGGCCAAGGCCAGGCTGATTGATGCCTTAGCCGAATTCTACCGTGCAGTTGCTGATTTCCGCGCCGCCCTGGGGCTTGATCTCGCTCCGACACGATAATTCCAGGTTCAACTTTCGCATTCTGATAATCCGCAAGTCTGGATGAATTCACCAATTATTTCATCCCGGTTGTGACAAATCTCACGTTTGCTCGAATCACAATGTGAACACCGGCATAGGAACAGGCAGGCCATGATGCCATGCTCGCACAACAGGTTCTATGGATGCTCATGAATTCACTGCCTACCCATCATGATCACTTTCTTGGGTTGCTGAACAGCCACCAGCGGGCTTTGCACAAAATCTGCTGGGTGTATGGCACACACACTCACGACCGTGACGATCTGCTGCAGGAAATCCTGGCACACCTCTGGTCTGCCTTTCCTCGCTACGATGCCAGTCGCCACTTCCTGACCTGGATGTACCGCATTGCGTTGAACGTTGCTATTGATCACCTCCGCCGAAACAAACGGCGAGGCAAGGAACAGAGCCTGCACCAGCACGATGGAGACAACTTTGACAATCACTCGACAGGCATCACCAGACAGCAGGAACTTCTCGATCTGCATTACCTGTTACAACAGCAAAGCGATGCTGACCGGGCTTTGTTGCTGCTTCATCTGGAAGGGCAATCGCATCGCGAAATCGGCGACATCCTCGGTATCACTGTATCCAACGTCAGTACCAGGCTCAATCGGCTCAGGCAATCTTTGAAACAAACCATTCTGAACGACGAACAGGAGTCACACCATGCAACTCAATGAACTGGAACAGCGCTGGCAACAACTTGACCAGAAACTCGACAGGACACTGGCACTGGGTTCAGAGTTCATGAAACAACTCATTGTCAAACCAGCCCAACGTCGCATCAACTGGCATGCCTTCTGGCCTGCTCTCGATATCGCCTTCTGTTGCATGGTTCTCTGGCCCACCGGCAGCATTCTTTATCAGCATGGCCACCAGGCCGCCGTGCTGTTCCCAACCCTCATCACCATGGCCAGCGCCATCGCCTTGCTGATCAGTTCGATCTATCAGTTGCAACTTACCGCTGACATCAACTGGTATGGGCCTGTGGTTGCCATCCAGACGAAACTCGAAAAACTGCGTGTTGCCAGGATCAGTCAGTTCAAATGGATCATTCTCCTCTCACCGTTGGCAGGCTTCTGCGGAATCGTCACCCTCCTGCACGGCTTATTCGCCTGGCAGTCAGATAACCGCTTTAACTTGATCGATCGGATTCACCAACCCTGGTTGATGGTGAACTATATTTTCGGGGTGCTTTTCCTTCTGTTCGGCCACCTGCTGGCAGGCTACCTGGCCAGAAAATTTCAGCATCATCGCTGGTGGCAGGCAGTGCTCGATGATATCTCCGGCAAATCACTGAACACTGCAGCCGCAGATTTGAGAAAGTGGGAAGCACTCACGGGGTAATCGTGATCACGGCTGATCGAACTTGCGAACAGATATCACCGTTTGCATGTACACATGCGAACCGTGCAAACTTTCGGGGAAATAAAAATCTGATTGACACGTAAGAAATTACTTACCTATACTGATTGCATGGTTGCTCTCAAACATAAGCCCGATGTCTTCACCGCCATCAGCCATCCGGCACGCAGGCGAATGCTCGATCTGCTTGCAATCGAAGACAGTGCCGTCAACACGATAGCAACCCACTTCAAAATGAGTCGCCCGGCGGTGTCGCAGCATCTTCGCATCCTGCTCGATTCCGGCCTCGTGACAGAACAGCGGTATGGCCGCGAACGCCGTTACCACCTCGTCCCTGACCGTCTCGGCCCAGTGCGGGAATGGCTATCGCACTATGAGCGGTTCTGGGACGACCGGCTCGAGCGGCTGCAGAAAGTGTTAGCCAGGAGCAAGGCATGAGCAAAACGATCCAGCGCGAGATGCACTTTCCGCAGCCTCGGGAACAAGTCTGGCAAGCGATCGCCGAGAGTGCCACGTTGGCCGAGTGGATGTTCCCGAACGACTTCGAACCCCGCGTCGGCCATCACTTCACGTTCCAGGTGCCGGGGAATCCGAAGATGAATTTCGAAGGCTTGACCGTTCACTGCGAAGTGCTGGAGTGCGAAGCACCCAGTCGACTCGTGTTCTCGTGGTCAGCCGGGGAACTCGCTGATACGAAGGTAAGCTTCCGTCTCGAACCCGACGGCCTCGGTACGAAACTTCTCTTTGAACACGCCGGGTTCAATATCACGCAAGCCTTCGGCGAACAAGCATTCAAAGGTGCCGAGTACGGCTGGGCGAAGATGCTGAAGCAGCTTGGGGTGGTGGTGGATGGGCTGGGAAAACCGAACATTTAGACAAGCCATACTTTCGATGCAACATGCGAAAGCTACTGGCCTAATTCGAAACCACGAGGATTCTTAATGTCCACTGAACTTCCCATCCCTCCTGCTGCAGTAGCGGATACACGTTCCCTTGAGATGATTCGCGTCTGGATTGCGAATAAAAAGCAACATTGTGTCCTGAACATCGGTTTTTGGGAAGAACGCAATATTGATGAATGTCACGCATGGGGTGTTCTGTTGGCAGACATGGTGCGCCATATCGCTAACGCACACGAGATCGAGTATGGTCGTGACCCGTGTGAGACTATCAACAGAGTTCGTGAGTCGTTCATAATCGAGATGGGGCATCCAACGTCTGATCATATTGGCGATTTCGTGAATAATGAGAAACGCTCTTCCTCCAAGCCCAAAAAGAAGAAGCGAAGTTGAATTGATATTGTCAGGAATGGTTATCACGTCACTTTCATAAGGACACCATCATGACCGCAGCCACCAAACGTTCCATCCTTCGCGGCATACACATGGTGCTGGCCATCCCCATCGCGGGGTATGTGTACAGCCCGTTTGCGAACTTGCCTGACTACGCTGGGCCGACACGGTTTGTCTTCTTTCCACTACTCGTTCTCACTGGATTGTGGATGTGGAAAGGCCATGAGCTGGGGCGGCTGATGGCGAAGAGATCGGCATAACTTGCAATCGTAGTAAGCTGTGGCAGGGTTATTCGGTACTCCGAATGACCCTGCTGGCTGTGCAAGAACTCAGCGAACTCGCAGGGTCATGCATGGGTACATGCATAACCCTGCCACAACTTGTCGCCTTAAGAACGGCAACCCATGGAACTAACACCCACTCCGAACTACGATCAGTTGCTCCAAGTCATCTCGACAACGCTGGGCACCGGGCAGTCGCAAGCCATACGGGCGGCTAATGTCCATCTGCTCGAAACCTACTGGCGAATCGGCCAGCACATCGTCGAATTCGAGCAGGGTGGCCAGTCGAAGGCGGAGTATGGCACCGGGCTTATCACCCGACTGGCTCAGGACTTACGGCAACGACATGGCAAGGGATTTGACCGCAGCAACCTCATCCGCATGCGACAGTTCTACATCTCTTACCCAAAAGGTGCGACACTGTCGCACTTTTTAAGCTGGTCGCATGTCGTCGAACTCCTCAAGATCGACGAACCGCTCGAACGCAGCTTCTACGAAAAGCAGATGATCGCGGAGAACTGGTCGGTTCGTGAACTGAAGCGGCAGAAGAACTCAGCCCTATTTCTGCGATTGGCAGCTAGCAAGGACAAGTCCGAAATACTTCAACTCGCCAGTCAGGGCCAACTGGTCGAGTCGCCGAACGACTTGCTGCGTGAACCATACATCTTCGAGTTTCTCAAAATACCGGAAGCCACACATGTTTCGGAAACCCAATTGGAAACGCTGCTGTGCGATCACCTGCAGCAGTTCCTCCTCGAGTTGGGGAAAGGCTTCACGTTCGTCGGCAGGCAATATCGCATCACCATCAACAACGCACACTACAAGGTGGATCTCGTCTTCTACCATCGCATCCTGCGGCGGTTCGTGCTGATCGATTTGAAGATCGAAGATGTGGAACATCACGACATCGGCCAAATGAATCTCTACCTGGGCTACTTCGCAGCGGAGGAAAACACCGAAGGCGATGCGGAGCCAATCGGCATCATCTTGAGCCGTCACAAGGATGAGTTGCTGGTGGAGTACGCCACCTACGGGATGAATAGTCAACTGTTTGTGCAGAAGTACCAGCTCTACCTACCCAATAAAGAAGAGCTACGATTGGAATTGGAACGAACGCTGAGGGAGGCAGGCGAGTAACCAGACATTCTTCACTGCCTACCATCAATACACATAGGAGAATTCGATGAAAAACGCCAAAGCAAAAAAGGAATTGTCCTCCACACAACGTGATGCGCTTCTCAAAGCACTGCGAACCCGCTTTGAGGAGAACACGCACCGGCACAAGGGCATCGAATGGGCACGGGTTCAAGCCAGGCTGGAAACGAAGCCAGACAAGCTTTGGTCGCTACATGAAATGGAAAGAACCGGTGGTGAACCGGATGTTGTCGGTCACGATAAAAAGACAGGCGAGGTTCTCTTCTTCGATTGTTCACCGGAAACCCCCAAGGGCCGCAGAAGCATCTGTTACGATCCGGAAGCACTGGCATCGCGGAAAGAAAACAAACCAGCCGACAGCGCACTGGGTATGGCTGCGGCTATGGGCGTTGAGGTTCTCACGGAAGAGCAGTATCGAGAACTCCAGAAACTGGGAGAGTTCGATACGAAAACGTCGAGCTGGATTATTACTCCGCCTGACATTCGAGGGCTAGGCGGCGCGCTGTTCTGTGATCGCCGGTACGATACGGTCTTTCTCTATCACAACGGTGCCGAATCGTACTATGCGGCTAGAGCATTTTCAAAAACCATCTTGCGCATTCAGGTAATACATGAAATACTGTGACGTGTCCATGTCATGGAGTCACAGATGAAAGCGTACTCGGTTGATTTACGTGAGCGGGTGTTGGCAGACTTTCAGGGAGGCATG
>JAEUIE010000031.1 GCA_016795155.1 Planctomycetia bacterium
TTCAGCGACCTGCTCCATCGGCAGATCGAGTGCAGGCTGCGCCACGCCGCGTCGTGGATCGTAATAGTAGCCATTCCGGATTTTCATTTCCGATGAAGCGTACAGGACGTGGTTCCATCGCTGCTCTTCCGCGAGCTTGGCATCCGCATCTTCCGGCGAGACGAACGTCTTGCGGTTCTCCTTGATGCGCTGCTCATCGAGTTGCAGCAGCATCGCTGACGTATCCTTGACAACGTGACGATAGGCGTTGTAGAACGATGCGGGCAGGTCATCTTCCTTGAGTCGGCGGGCCATCGAATCGCCAATCGAATGCATGCGATGGATTTGCAGCATCTGGTGGGCCAGGACGTCGAGCTTGCTCGCTTCGAAGCCGAGATCGCGTTGAAACTCCCGGATGGCAGCATCGATCTGCTCCTTGGCCATCTGGTGAATGAGTTCCTGAACCTGGCTGCACGTTTCGATGCTGAGGCCAAGCTTGGCCTGCTTGGCCATTTTCTCCTTCATTTGCTGCGGTGTCTGCATGGTGACGCTCCAATGTGGACGTTTGTACACAAACCCACAGCGTAACTTGGGGGAGCGTTGGTTGTAAAGTATCGGGGGTGATTTGAGACGATCTGAGACAGTAGCGAAGATCGCGAACGCTGTGGCAGGGTCGTAACGGTACTCAATTTCGACCCTGTTTCTGAGATGTCAAGTCGTTGCACAACCGCAGGGTCGACCCTGCCACCACTACGCCAATTCTGGAAAGAGCCGGGCACCCGGCTAATGAGCAGTTGCTTCCCCATCTCGCTTTCTGAACGGATCAAACCCACCCACCAGGAACGGAATAAACGCAATGCTATACGGAAACCAGATGCCCATCAGGAATCCGGTGCCGATGTGGAAAGGCACCATGACTGCAAGCCAGCACCAGCGGAATGTTCTGGAAAACACGCAGAGCGGCGTGAGCAGTTCCAGCAGAGTCACCACGGGAAAACCAATCCTGAGCATCCAGGCGCCAACGACGGATTCGCACATCCACACGCCCAGGCCACCCGCAGAGCCTTGTTCCGCATCACGCTGCACCGTGGCACAGAGGATCGAATCATCCAGGTAGACATCAAAACTGCTGGTCGCCAATCGTCGAACACCCACCATCAGATACGTTGCACAAAAGATGAGGCTTAACGACACCAGTGCCGCCTGGTATTGCCGGGCAGGTTTCAAAGTACGCCGGCGACGGATCAGCGTGAATGCATCGTCTGCAGGCAGCATGGATAGCACCAACGCACATAGAATCAAAATGATATGGGCATGTGTCGCGATTCCATTCCCGCGAACCAAGCCTTCCGTCACGATGAGTGCAAAACAAGCCAGCGGCGTCAGGATGCGGTATGGCCCCACGCCCAATGCCACCAGCAGCAGCAGGGCAATGGTCAGGCCCTGCAGGCCCACTGCCAGTTCCACTGTTAGAAATGGGAACCAGTACTGCGTGCCCAGGAGCTTCATCACACCCGATGGTTCATACTCAGGCAGCAGGCATACTTCCCACACGGGCACCAAGAAACGAGACAATGCAGCCAGGCTGAACACCCAGAAGCGCACCAGACCCAGAGTTTCGGCAGTGGCTTTTTCAAACAGCATGTAGTGAACCTGAATTATTGGAGCGAATATTCCAGATACTTCTTGCGGGATATGGCAAGCTTGCGGCCTGGGCCAGGTCGAGGCAGCGTGCAGCGGTTGACGAAGACTGATTGCATTTGGATTTCCGGATGCTGGTTTTGAAACCGGGCGACGGTGGTCAGGAGCAGAGTGCGGAACTGTTCAGACCGGTGCAGTTTTTTTACATTGCACTTGTTGGTGTCCATCAAAGATGAAAGGAATTGCAACCGCCAGAGAGTGGTTCTGCTTTGCGACTGAAAAACCTCGCTGACCGGTATCTCCAGTTCCCTGCCATCCTGTGTGATGCCTACCACTTCCAGATACTGAGGTGCATCGAATCGGCCTCGGTACATGTTCCAGGGAATGAAAGGCCAGCTTTCATCGTGCCGATCACGCAACTGGGCTAGCACCAGGACTACCGTGATGCCTGCAAGTGCCACCCGCTGCGGGCGAGATAGTGCTGTGAGCATACTCCGCAGCGGAGCATAGCTGAAGAGTAGTGTCAGGCACAGGACGAAGAGCAAAGCTTCAAGCACCTTGGGCCAGGGCGGGTCGTATTTACCGACGAGGAGGAGCAGTACGATCATGAAGATGGCTGCACCGTTTAACCAGAAAATCATTTGTTTCCGCGACATGGGAAATACCCGCAGGCAAATCAGTTTTTGTACAGGGCAATTCTTGATCGTGTCTATCTGAAAGAAGTTTGCCTACAGTATCGCAACAGCCATTTTTCGCAAGATCAAGTGATAACACTCAATGAATCGGGCAATGCCTGAGATTCATTTGCAACTGGCACGCTCACGCAGGCAAAATCGTCTCCTGCTTGACAGCCATCGTCCTCTGTGTTACATCGCGAGCGCTCCTGGGGAGAGCTTGTGATGCGAAATTTCTTCACCATACTGTTGGGCTTATGCTGCAGTGCCGGTTGCACCTGGCAGGCGAACAGCAGCAGCCACGCTGTTGAAGTCAATCCATTGAACTATGGATCTGACAAACCGGTCGTTCAGCCTTCCAACATGATTGGCTACATCGATGGCCAGCCGCAGGATATGCGGCGGAAGTAGCCAGGTTATATTTCTGCTTTGCCAGTTACCCTGCGAAGTAACACTTGGCAAACTGTTCGATCTGTCCACGGTACATGGTGGTACGTCCTTCGCCTTCATGCATGAAGTTGCTGCTGTCTTCATGGCCATGATGATGATCCAGGCCTGCGGCATGGCCCAGTTCATGCAGCATCGTGACCAGGTCATCGTTGGGCCTGGCAGAAATCAGACAGACCGGAGTCTTCCAGCCATACTTCTTCCAGGGCGTTACGCCATGTCCACTCTCGGTAAAGTTGCAGAACACCACGCCAACGTGAGTTTGTGCCGTCTTCGCATATCCCATGATCTCGTCTACGCGTGCCTTAATCCTGGGATAATCCTCCTCCCAATAGAGCCCACGTGGCCCAGTGCCTCCTGGCTCCATCATGGGGGAAAGATTTTTACTCCACCAGCACTGCAGATTGAGCCCGTGTTCCTGCAGCATCTTCTCCGTCTTTTCAATCACCCGAATGTGGGAATCGCCAAAGTAATTCGGCGCCCCGAAAAGGTGCACTCTCAGACTCACCTTTTTCGGATGGACATAATTCGTGTCATTGGCATTCGTCTTGGACATGGATACGACTCTCCGCAACTCTCTGAAATGAAGCCCTTCATTTAGAGAAGCGATACCCACCTGTCATTCCCCCGTGATGAATGTTGATTTTTGAGGTACGCTGGAATGTTTCCCGTGCATCAAGGCAGTTGTTATGGCATAGATAGGCCTTTCCCAGAATAAAACTGAATCGGATAGTGAGGGTGAAATCCGACGAGGATGATATCGAACGAGCCGTGTATCTGTACACGATACCGCTGAAACGTGGGGAGCCACGGTGTGGTTATCGGGCGTTCTGACTCAGTGCCGCGAAGTTGTGGCAGCGTCGTAACTGTATTCAGTTTCGACCGTGTCAGGTGGACATGAATGTCACAACTTTACATTTTCTTTTGATCCGGACCCCCGACTCGCCAGCTGAGCGAGGACGGTGGCACTGCTTAATGAGTCTTAGCTTGCTCAGTGACACTCTGCCGGATATCCTTGGCACGGATATCGCAAATTACTGAATGATCCGGAAGAGGAGAGTAATTACTTGACGACATGCATTTTGAAGTTGGGATCGCCGACCGGGGCAGGTAGTTTCGATTTCGCTTGCCTTCCGATGTGATCATAAAACGCCTGCTGTTCAATGCGTCCACGCATCACAAGCGTGCTACCATCGGGGAAGACAGCGTAGGCGGTGTCATCCGTCAGGCCTCGATACTCGACCTTGCCGCCATAGGCATCCTGGGCACCATGCAAGACTCGTGGCTTATCGAGTCGTTTGTTCAGTGCTTCTGCATACTTCTTAACCCAGGGCCCGTTCCAATCGCCGTTAATAATATCATCGGGCACCAGAGAGACATTGCTGCCAGGCGACTTCATGGGGGCTACGCCGAGCAGGTCATAATCACCTACGTAGGGCTTGCCATCCTTACCAACGACCTGGCCCGCTTCCACTTTCCAGGTACCGTTAAGCTTCACTTCCTGAATGACTTCCTTGCCGTTGACCTTCACCACTCGCCGGGCCATGCGCTTGGCGACGAGATCAGCATCAACGACGAAGGCTTCGTTCGCCATGGCAATGACCCGTTCATCGGTATTCCTGGCAGTAAGCACACCCGTATCGGCGCTGGTTTTGAACTTGGCCCACATCGGTTTGCCATGGGCGCCATTGCGGATCAAATCAATGGAAACTTCCTTATTGGCCCGGAAGATGGCAATCACTCCTGTTTCCTTGGCTGCTTCAATCATCTTGGGGAGATGTTCCGGCGGAATACCCATCGCCCGGTCGTAACCACGTCCCAGCGTGATGGTCTTAGTGGCGCTCTGGGCTGCCTTTCTGGAAGCTCTCTTGGCGATGACACGGCCAGTAATGGTAAGCAGTTGCTGGGCTCCAACGCGCACCGCAATGGCATAGCCCAGCCTGATAATCAGCTTGGCTCCAGCGAGCAGATCAGCCGGTGAGAAATCGACGGGTAGGGCCGACCCGTTACTGGTGAATCCTTCGAACTTGATCCACGAGACTTCACCATCAATATTCGTCTGCACTGAGTAATAGCTGTATTCGTTGTAGGCAGCAACATAACCTTGTTCTTTCTCCACATCGCCATTGCCGACTAACATGTGAATTTCTGCCTGGGCCAGTTCTGGCTGATTGATACTGCTCAGGTTAGGATTCAACTTATCCTGCTCCTGGATGAGGATCTGGTGACCATGCACCCGTCCATAATGGCCGATAAGTACATTGTTCTCATTGACGATGGGAATAAAGTTTTGATGACTGGGCCGGAACAGTTTGCTCCACCAGCGTTCCCAGGGGGTGGCAGCAAGAATCGGTTTTTGATCGTCCCTCTCCCAGATCATAATCGGTTCGAGCGAATCTCTGTTGAGGAAGTAGGCATCAGTCAATCCACGACGAGGGGGAGTCGAACCGCGACCCGAACTGGGTGGCCCCATCGTCGGCCCTTGATACGGCGGTCGGTAGGGTTCAATCGTTTGTGTTCGGCGAATTCTCTCCTGCCAGTTAGGGTCTATCATAGGAACGCGATTCGACTCGAAGGTACGATGGTATTGCTTTTCAGCTGACATGGCTAATCTCCCGCAATGACTGAGAATTATTCTATTTTCCATCTATTATTACATTTTTCTTCTTACAGCACAACAGCCCCGTTACCTTTGTATGAAACGGGGCTGCTGGTTTATCAAGTTGACGAGAGGGATTCCAAGAGGCACGCTGGGAGCGTGGCACTGCTTTCTGAGTACAGAACGCAGTGCCACATTCTCGAGGTGTTGTTCAGCGATCCAGCTTCATCACCACTTCCTCAACCCCATCGCTTGCAGTTGGAGACTTCGTCTCGTCACTGGAGATGGTGAACCCGCATTTTTCCAGCACGCGGATGGAGGCAATGTTATGGATGGCGACATGGGCGAAGAGCGGGCGCGTGGTGACGATATCAAGAAAATCGGCCAAGGCCCGCGAAGCAATTTTCCTGCCCCAGAAGTTCTTGCCAATCCAGAACGCGACCAACTGCTGATGGTCCTCCTGCCAGCTTGAAATGTATCCTGCCACCTGACTGTCTGAGTTACCCCCTCCGACTCCCCCTTGTAAAGGAGGAGAGTTGATGACGATGGTCTTGAGAGTGAGCGCATCGTCTGCCAGGAGCTTCGCCCAGTGTGCCATGAAATCTTCACGATTTCGAGAGGGGAAAGCCGCCATGCGATTGGCATCGGGGTCTGCCTGCTGTTCAAAGAGAACAGGCAGGTCGTCTGCGATCACATCGCGCAGCAGAATCTCGTCAGCCATCGTCGTCCTTTCATGAAGGGTCCATGACAGGATACTAACAGGATGGCTGAGGATAACAACAGGGGAAATGGCGGATGTGGCACTGTACTCGGTATGCCCGAGTGCAGTGCAAAGCACGCGGAGACTTGGCACGATCCAGCACTGCTTTCGAGTACGAAAACAGTGCCACAGCGAGATTCTCATTCAGCGAAGTACCATACGTAGGGCACTTGACAGTTATTCATTGTAGGTCCAGCCGCATTGACTACATACTGTATCGACTTCGGGCATTTTCGCTCCACACGCCAAACACTCATTCTCTTGAACGACTCTTTGTGAACTCGATTGCGGAAGTTGAGCTGAAGGAGCTTCGTTTACTGAACGAATTGATCGCCAGTAGGCAAGCAGTGACCAACCGTTGCATACACTCGTTATCAAGCCTGCTAAAAGGCAAACCCACCTCATGGGGCTCAACCATTCCAGTCCAAACAGAATGCCTGTCAGGTAAAAGAAAAGTAGCGATTGATGATAACTGGCAGGTTTCCGGTGGAAGACCACATATTGCCCGACACCAGCCAGCATGATTCCCAATGATGTTACTATCCAGCGAATCAGGTAAGTCGTTACTTCGCCGGGTGTGTGATGATAATGATCTACATAAGCGGGAAAGAACATAAACCCTATCGAAAGAAGAACGCTGGCAATCAGCAGATTGCGTGCATTTCTCCATTGCACATAACTGCCCTGTCGAAACAAACGTAAGTACATCCATTCAACAGTTTCGCCAAACAGCATTACCATGCCCAGGCAAGCCAGAAGAACAGGTACGAACATAACGAGAGGAACATAGAACATGGTTTATTGAATGACACATTCCAGAGTAAGCTCTACTTCATATTGTCAACGGTGCATGGGACGCAATCAAGCAAATATATCCTATCGTTGAATGCATCCGGCTTGTCTGATGTTGTTATGTATTTTTTTGTTGTCGGTCGGGAAGCAATGATTTCGTATTCGCCTGCAACTGTGGCACTGCTTGGTACTCCAAGCAGTGCGGATCGCGCGATGGCTTCGCGCGATCCTACAAGGCAATCGCAAGATTTCAACCGGGCGAGGTCATTGGTGCGTCAGTAGCGCTTCTATTTGTCGGGAGGGCAATTGAGCGGCGCCGTCGTAGTTGGAGAGAACGATGGCAGTGTAGCCTAGGTCGAGATAATCGCGGAAGTCGGCGCTGATGCCTGGTGCACCGCCGCTGTGGCCGATGTGGCGGTGGCCTTTGACGGTGAAGTCGCCGAAGCCATAGGCATATTTGCCATCGGGGCCCATTTGCACTTTGCCAGTGGTGGCGAGCGTGGTGTATTTGGAATTGAGCAGGCGGTGTTCGCGTAAGGCTGCAGCGAAGGCGAGGAGGTCTTCCGCAGTGGAGTAACCGCCGCCGGCCGGACCGCCTTTGACGGCATGGAGGTAGAAGTTCTCACGGCGGACTGGCTTGGCACTCTTGGCCTGTGGCCCCGGAACGGACGACTGAAAGGTGTAGCCGATAGCGAGGTTCGGAACGATCAAATCAGTATCGTAGGAATCGGTGTTCTTCATGCCAGCAGTTTTGCAGACATGTTCGCGGACGTAATCGTAGTAGGTTTGCCCGGAAACTTTTTCAATGATGAGGCCGAGAACGATGAAGCCGGCATTGCTGTAAAACATTTGTGAGCCTGGCTCGAAGCGGAGGGGTTCATCGACGAAGAGCGGCAGGAAGTCGCTGACGGTGCGGAGGGTGGGCATTTTGTTGCGGAACTTTTCGTTCCAATAGTGGCCCAGGCCGCCGGTGTGGGTGAGCAGGTGATGAATGGTGACTTTCTCGGCGACGGCTTTGTTGGGATAGTCGGGCAGGTGCTTGATGATGGGGTCGTCAAATGAAAGCTTGCCTTGCTCGGCGAGTTGACAGATGGAGACACTGGTGAGCATCTTGTTCATGGAGCCGAGGTTGAATTTGGTATCGAGCTTGTTGGGAACCTGGAAACGCAGACTGGCATAGCCATAGGCTTGGTGGAAAATGGGTTTGCCCTCTTTGGCGAGAAGCACGACGCCGGAGAATTTGTCGTCGGCAACGATTTTGTCCATGTAGGAGCCGAGTGCTTTGATGATCTGGTCATCGGTGAGTTTGCCGAGGGGAAGCTCATCGAGGCCAGGGGCGATGGGGCGAAACTGGACGCTGATAAGTTTGTGGGGCGGTTTGGGTTCGAACTCGAAGGTGAGCTCGAGCATCTCGCCATTTCTGGTTTTGGCACGGAGTGTGGTTTTATCATCGGAAGTGGCAAGCACTTTCACGGGTGAGATGCCGCCGGTGTCTTCCAGGATATCCTGGTATACCGCCAGGCGTTCCTTGAGCGGGCGGCGCTCGAGGGCGGCGGCAGCGACGTTTTCCATGATGAAGGCTTTGGCCTTTTCCTGATCGCCCGAGTTGATGGCAGCGAGAAAGTCGGCCATCCGTTTGCCGGTGGTCGTGTCGGGGAATTTGAAATCGTCAGCAGCAGCGACGCAGACGAGCAGCATGGCAGCAGCAAGTACTAAAGTACGGTGGAGGATGGACATGGTTGACTCCGAAGGCATAGCGACGACGCCTATGGTTTTAGGTGTTTGGGTTAAAAAAACACCGGTGGTTGATATTGGATTGTTACCTGAGGAATGCGGGTTGTCTTGAACAGGATAAGGGATTTGGAACTATTCTACCCAGGTTGGCGTAGATGATGTTGAATTCGAATAGCCAGTAAATGGTCAGCTATGCTGGTGGGTTGAACAACGTAGAGACAAGACGTAATGGAACATCGTTTCGACACGGATCTAATCTATGCCGTGGCTGCACGATCACGGGTCGAGATGGATTATAATCGCGGCGAAGCAGGGGCAAATGGATGTGGATGTGGTGGATGTGGCACTGTACTCGGTATGTCCGAGTGCAGTGCATGGCACGCGGAGACATCGCACGATCCAGCACTGCTTTCGGACATACCGAAATCAGTGCCACAGCGATCTATTCATCAAATCAGTGCCACCCTGCCTCGGCTGGTGAGAGAAGTGTTTATGGTTCAGAATCATCCAATCGACTTGTTCCAATATGACGAAATTCCACTAACCGCTGGTTTGGTGCATCGAACAACAACTCATTCATTCGTGTTTCAATTTGGCGACCACTGAAAGATACAAATGTACGTGCCGACTTGTTACTAAGACTTTCGCTGTAGACGAGCACATCCGAATAGGGAAGCAGTTTCCAAACGGTAGTGCCGTTCTCACATTGAAAACCAATTGAGGGTCTTTGGTCAAGGACCTTAAAATTTGAATTGCGAAAATCGACGAGTGCTTTCCAAAATGCCGATTGTTGCTGATAGCCAGCTTCCCAAGTGCTGAGGGGTGTTACCTCTTTCATTTGGGAGAACATCTGCGTTAATGCCTCGGATCGACTCCAATGTTCCTTCTCATACGTCCAGGCACATAACTGCCCATAACTGCGTTTTCTAAGAACATTCCAAAGTGATTCCTCCTCTTGCGTCATCGGCTTGGGATCGTTGCCTTTCGGGTCTTGCTCGATGTTCAATTCGCTCAATCCAAGGATGTCATCACGTTTTTCGCCCGACTTCATTTTCCTATAAATCCGGACAGATTGGAGTGCTTGACGTTCGATCAAGGCGAGAGTCGGGCAAAACTGTGGCAGATCATTCTCACTGGCGTGAGGAAGCTAGATTACCACTGCATATTGGTCGTTCAGTATTTTGACACAAGTACGATGCGAGGATTTCCACCTCGTGTTCCACCCTTGTCCTGCGTTCCATTGCTGGTAGTTTTCCTCAGTCCAGGTGAACTGTATGCGGTAGGGTTTGCCGTTTATTTCGAAAGTCGCCGAAAGCGCTGGATGCCGAGGTGGAGCAAGTGGAAGGTCGGGTTTGTTCCACCAGGCATTAAGGAATATCAGCAACCAAGGCAAGGAAGACAACAGTGTCAGAATCAATAAGATCAATCCGATTTTCAAGAGACTATTCATGTCTATTATCTCCCTTCTGACATGATACAGCCTTTTCTGTTTGAGGTTGGATAACAAGGGGTCACAACGGAGTATGACCTGTAACACCATTGCCCCGTCTCATCATACGACGAGACTGGATAGCTTGTTATTCAAGATGGCGAGAGGGGATGTACCAGAGTGAGTCTGTGGTACCTGTAGGATATTTTTGTGAAGTGTATCACGGGGGGCTGCCGCCCACCCGCTCGCAAAGTCACAAAAGGATTCCTTAGAGGTGATCCAACTGCGGGGTCATGTGCGGTTACCTTGTTACGACTTAGTCCCAATCAGAAGTTTCGCCTTTGACGCTGACGCGGCTTTGTTGCACACTGTTGCCAGTTGGCGTCCCTTTGCCTGCCGCATTGTAGCACGTGTGCAGCCCCAGGCGTAAGATTCGTCTTGACCGATTCCTGATCTTCCTGCATAGGGCTACACTAACCTCTTTGTTTCTGGATGCGGCAGTACAGGTTCAGCTTGGGTGAACTTATCCCTGCCTACGCGTGTGCTTCATGAAATCTATTGTTACTTGCCTATTCGCTCTGACCATATTGCCTGTGAATACTTATTCTCAAATACCCACAGGGACGTCGTCCCTGGTTGAAACCGCCAATATTAACCAAAACCCAACGACTGCACTGAAAGATCCCAGCAATGAAGCTGCATCACTCAAGCTGCTTTCCCAAGGCCTGGACGATGTCTCCAAGCGATTAACCATCACCACCGCAGACGACCAGTTTAAAATCCTGATCTTTGGATCGTTGGTTGGAGAAACCATCTCTTCGACGCAGCGGATCACCTCACCAGGCTCGTACCTCTTCGTGAACCCGTTTCTAGGTCGCGATTCGCCTGGAATCGAGGTACAGGGCCGTGGCACAAGCCTTGGGGCGATGCTCGTAGGTCCCGAAATCGCTGGTTTCCAGAGTGGAGGACAGTTTCTCGTTTATCTGTATGGTCAATCACCTTTCGCCAACCTCTATGGTTTATTCTTCGCATTCGCCTATGCGGATCTGAAAAACGACGACTGGCGATTTGCATTCGGCCTCAATCAGGATGTGTTCAATCCATTGAACCCAGGCACAATGAACTTCGGCTACGGGTTGGAAGCAGGCAATACAGGATTCATCCGCGGTTCATTTCGCGTGGAACGCTTTCTTAAAGCATCAGACGATTTCCAGATCACACTCCAGAGTGCGATAGGACAACCGGTAATCACCGAGTTTGCTGCCCCCTTTCCAGGTTCAGACATCACGCTCGGAGAAACGACGGGCCTTCCGAACCTGGAAGGACGTATCGCCTTCGGCTTCGGTGCTATTGAACAGCGAACCGGCTCCCCCACGCCTACTCGGCGGGTGGAGTTGGGCCTTTCAGGATTAATTGGCCAGGTCCGAACGAGTTCGGAAACCACCCGGGTCTATGCCAACACCGCAAGCGTGGGCGTTGATCTTACGGCGTATCTGTCCGAGCAACTCGGCTTCAAAGCGGAGTTCTATCAGGGACAAGCTATGGGCAGTTACTTCGGCGGATCGGGCCAGAGCGTCAACATCGAAACGTTTCGGGCGATCCGCTCCCTCGGTGGTTGGGCCGAAGTCTGGTACTATCTCACGCCCGCTCTGCACACGCACTGGGGCGCTGGTATCGACGACCCACGCGATGGCGATGTAGGCAACAATCAGCGTGTGCAAAACCAGTTCGCCTTCGGCAATCTGATCTGGGACGTGACCAAGAATCTGCAACTCGGTTTCGAAGTAGGCAGGTACGATACCGACTGGAACCTCCCCAACATCCCCAGCACACACGCCTGGATCTTTCACACGCGAGTGGCACTGAAGTTCTAGCGAACCGTCACTTACCCACGACACGGTAGGTCGCCGGATATCAACCGGATTAGTATTACTTCTCCAACCGGGGCGTCAGCGTGCCACCCTTTTGCCTTGGCGGGAACTCCTTCAGCGTGGCCGTATGTGCGGCGAGAGCATCCTGAACCTGGCCACCCCAAGCAACGCCGAGCTTCATAGCGATGTCATTATTCTTGATGCCGTCGTGCTTTTCAATCGGGTCCATGCGCAGGTTGAAGACCAGCGCTGCCGGTTTGTTGTAGTCGAAGAAGCCATCTCGGCTCTGAAAGTGTGACTTCCAGTTGCCGATGCGGATCGCGCAGAGTTCCGCTTCGTTGTAGTAGTAGACGATGTTGCGAGCTGAGGGGGCGTCACCCGTCCAGTGAGCCAGGTTGTTCACACCATCGATATGCACCTTGTGTGATTCCTTGAGTTGACTGGCAACATCCGAAACACCGGCAGCAGCAGCCAGGGTGGTAAAGACATCGAGGTGCTCCTGAATGCCATTGGAGACTTTGCCCTTGGCAATCTTTGCGGGCCAGCGGATGACAAAGGGCACGCGCACGCCTCCTTCCCAGGTAGTGGCCTTCTCGCTGCGGAAGGGTGTCGTGCCACCGTCCGGCCACCAGGAAGCCATAGCACCGTTATCGGTGGTGTAGATCACGATGGTATTCTCGGCGATCTTGAGGTCGTCCAGTGTCTTTAGCAGATCGCCCACCTGCATGTCGTGTTCCATCATGCCGCTGCCGTAGACGTCGAGTTCCGAGGAATGGGGGGCAGCGAGTTTTTCTCGCCCGGGCCGCAGGTGGGTGTAGATGTGCATGCGGCTGGGAGCATACCAGGCGAAGAAGGGCTGGTCTGCTTTCACCGCATTGGTCATGAACTGCTTGGTGCGGTCGAGGAACTCATCGTCTACCGTAGGCATGCGTTTGCGATTGAGTGGACCGGTGTCCTTGATCGTCTGTTTGCCAATCTTGCCAAAACGCTGGTCTTCGGTGGGATCGTCCTGCTCCGAGGCCTTGCAATCGAGCACGCCGCGAGGTCGATAGCGGGTATCGAAGCCCTTATCCTTGGGCCAGTCGCCGAGTTCGGGCTCTTCTTCGGTGTTGAGGTGGTACAGGTTGCCAAAGAACTCATCGAACCCATGCACGGTGGGCAGGTGCTCGTTGCGGTCGCCCAGGTGGTTCTTGCCGAACTGCCCGGTGCGATAGCCCTGCTTCTTGAGTACCTCGGCCAGGGTGGGGTCACGTTTGTCGAGACCGATGGGTGACCCGGCCATGCCTACCGTGGTCAGGCCGGTGCGGACCGGAAGCTGGCCGGTGATGAAAGCAGCCCGGCCCGGGGTGCAAGTCGGCTGGGCATAATGATCCGTAAAGAGCATCCCTTCCTTAGCAATGCGATCAATGTTCGGTGTTGGGGCCATCATACCATGGCTATAGGCACCCACGTTCCAGTAGCCCACATCATCCGGCATGATGACAAGGATGTTGGGATGCTTGGCAACCTTTTTCGCTGCCACAATGTTCGATGTCAGTGAATTGGCCACCCCTGCCGGCTGGTAAGCCATAGCAGTGCAAATTAGGAGTAATGCCGTAAGCCATGCCCAGAATAAATATCGCGACATTGCCTCACCACTGTGAAGGGTATCACCCGCATGATTAGACTAAACAGCCTGATTCTTAACATTATGAAAAGCTTGTAGTTAAATAAAGGCCACGAATGCAACAACGCCCGACATCTTTCGAGGCCGGGGGTTGTTGTTTTATCAACATGGCTAGAGAGGTGTACCAAAGTGAGTCTGTGGTACCTGTGGGATATTTCCAACCACTTGAGTGGTTGAAGGTTTCCTTAGAAATGAGGTGAAAGAGCCGCAGGTTCCCCTACGGTTACCTTGTTACGACTTAGTCCCCATCAGAAGTTTCGCCTTTGACGCTGTTGCGGCTTTGGGGCAGAATGGCAAAGGCATCATGTCCGAGCTGTTTCATCAAGGGCAGTTTTATGAGTTCCAAGCATCTAGAGCATTTTCAAAAACCATCTTGCGCATTCAGGTAATACATGAAATACTGTGACGTGTCCATGTCATGGAGTCACAGATGAAAGCGTACTCGGTTGATTTACGTGAGCGGGTGTTGGCAGACTTTCAGGGAGGCATGA